>NZ_CP157200.1 GCF_039954625.1 Pontimicrobium sp. SW4 | reverse complement strand
GTTCCTTTTGTGTCCCTAAACTTATCTACAATAGCATCTTTAGTTTTTAAAGCAATGTACTTAGAATGTGTAAAAACGGTAGAATGCACAGTCGCATCGATAGCCAAAGAACCATTTTCAGACAAGTACTTATCCCAAGGCATTTTATAAACTTGGTTATATAAATCTTGCTCATTTGTAACTCTAAAGTTTTTTATGGGTTTTAAAATCTTAATAGCTGTTCGTAAGGCTAAGTTTGCCTTATACATAAAGCCTGTATCTCCAACAAAACTGACATTGCGCACACCAATTTTTACATCTTGTGCACCTAAGTTTCTAAGTTCTTTTGCTAAAAGCTCTTCAAAACCAAATAAGGTTTTGGCTACTATTTTAAAATTATTCTCCATATACTAATTAAATCTTAGACCAAGTTCATTTTGTATTAATTGAAACAACTCTTAGGTTATCAAATAAAATTTAATACTCAAATCTCGCTTAGCGAGCAAATAGATTGCAAAAATACTTTATTTTTGTTGCGACACACATTAATGCATGACAAAAGACACGAAAGATTGGTACTCATCATGGTTTGATACATCCTTCTACCATATTTTGTATAAACATAGAGATGATAATGAAGCTCACTCCTTTATGGAAAACCTCACAAGTTATCTCAATATCCCTGAAAATAGCTCCATTCTAGATCTAGCTTGTGGTAAAGGCCGTCATGCGGTGTATTTAAATAGCATTGGTTATGATGTGACTGGAATAGATCTATCAGAAAAAAGTATTGCGTTTGCCAAACAATTTGAAAACGATACTTTGCATTTTGATGTACATGATATGCGTGAAGCCTATACTAAACAATTTAATACTGTTTTTAATTTGTTTACAAGTTTTGGTTTCTTTGATGATGACAAAGATGATCTAGATACTATTAAAGCAATTAAAGCGAATTTAAAAGAAAATGGTATTGGTGTTATCGACTTTTTAAATGCCGATTTTGTTGTAAATAATTTAGTGAAAGAAAATACTAAAACTATTGATGGTATTGATTTTAATTTGAAACGTTATGTTGAAAATGGCTTTATTATAAAAGATATTTCGTTTATATCTGATGGAAAACCATACCATTACCAAGAGTTAGTAAAAGCATTAACACTTGAAGATTTTAAAAGATGTTTGAGAAGGCAAATATTCAGTTATTGGATGTCTTTGGCGACTATAAACTCAATAAATTTAATAAACATAGCTCAGAACGCTTAATCATGATTTTTATGTAATTATGAATAAATATCTATTTCCCATATATGCAGTCATTTTAGGGTTTATAATTGTGAAACTCACAAAAAACAAACCCATAAAAAATATAAAACTATTACTAGCTTTTAGTGGTGCTTTTTTAATGTCACTAACTTTTTTCGATTTACTACCAGAAGTTTATGAACACTTAGAGGCCAAAAAAACTGGCTTGTTTATAATGATTGGAGTTCTCTTTCAAATATTCTTGGAATTCTTTTCAAAAGGTGCTGAGCATGGTCATGTGCATATTCATAAAAATAGTCATACCTTTCCTTGGCTACTTTTTATTAGTCTATGCATTCATGCATTTTTAGAAGGCTTTCCAATTCACCAACATAACGATATGGTTTATGGTGTTTTAATTCATAAAATACCAATCGCAATACTTATCACTACTTATCTATTTCAATCAAATTACAAAACATACCAAATCATTATGTTTTTAACTTTGTTTGGGTTAATGACACCACTTGGAACCATTGTTTCAAATAATGTTGAATTAATTCCTGGGCTATTAACGCATATAAATGCTGTAGTAATTGGTATCTTTTTACATATTTCGACCACTATTTTATTTGAAAGTAGCGAAGGCCATAAATTTAATTTAAACAAGCTACTAGCAATTGTTTTTGCAGTAGTTGTTGCGTATTTGATTTAATGTTTAGTAAAGAAGAATCCAGATTAATACGCCAAGAATTTTGGACAAGCTTTGGAAAATCATTTCCTAGAAAATGGATTTTATATAACACCAAAATAAAAGGACTCTTCTTTAAATTTTACTTCGATACCAAAAAAGCCTTTATAACTTTAGATTTAGAAGACGACCTAGAGAATCGTGTGAATTGCTGGGAAAAACTAACGGCATTAAAAAGTATTCTACATGACGATTATTTACCTGACGCCATTTACGAAGAAGAATTTTATCTAGATAACGGTAAAGAAATATCACGTATCTATGTCCCTTTAAATCAAAAAGTATCTATTCACAATAAAAATACTTGGAGAGATACCATGGCGTTTTTTAATGAGAAAATGAACTTGTTTGAAGCTTTTTTTGAGGAATATAGAGATGTGATTAAAAGTTAATCTTTCAAAATAATCTTATCTAATTTCTCTTCAACTATTTCACCATTTACAAGTGATACGTAATAGCAATTTCGTTCTTCACCCATAGAAACTACTTTAAAAGGTTTGCCATTTTTAAAAATAATTCCAGCTTGATTATCCATAGCATAACCAGCTTCAAAAATGCCGTTTTTTATGTTTTTTTCATATAATGGTCTTCGGAATTCCTCACCATCGTAGTGCGGACTATGGCTATAAGGCAAAAAGCCTAAACCTTCCACAACACTCAATTCTATTGGTCTGGAATCAGTTGTGCCATTGTCAAACCAACATAGCGAGCCTGCACTACCTCCTGCTAATACAATGCCTTTTTCTAATGCTTTCTTTAAAACTTTATCGATACCTTGTGCTTTCCATATAGCCATCATATTGAGTGTATTTCCACCACCAACAACAATAGCATCCATCCCTAATAGAAATTCTTCAAACGTATATTTTTGTCTGTACGAGCTTATCCAAACACGCTGCACATAAGGTTCAACTTCAAGGTCGTTAACCAATTCGTACCATCTAATTATTCCACTCTCTCTATCACCTGAAGCTGTTGGTAAAAAGCAGATTTTTGGTTTCTCCTTTCCAGTGAGCTTAATGATTTCTTTAATGAATGCTTTACTTGGTCCACTTCCATAAGGAAAAATATATTGATCTTGGCTAAAAGCGAATCCTGTCATAAAAAAAGAGACAAGACAAAAAATGATAAATCTTTTCATGAGTTGATATATTGGTTGGTTGTTTTTTTGATGTTCTACCAAATGTAATTTTTTATCCCTTCAAAATCAATTAATTACTTTATAAAAAGTTGTGATTTATTAACAAGCATTTAAAATATGTTAACATAAAAAATGACTAACTTTCTCAACATCTTAATAATGCTAAACTATCAACCAATGAATCATTTAAAACATCTTTTCCAGTTAATTATTTGTGTGTGTCTTGTGAGTTCTTGTAATTCTAATCAATCTACTAAAATTGAAACTAGTACAACTACATCATTTTCTAACACTTACAAAGCTGCAGCATTTGAAAACGATAATCGCGTTGAAAAAATTAAACAAATAGCTCCAGAGATTGAAAAAGTGATGATTGAGCATGCCAAAGGCAGGCATATTCCAGGGATTGCTTATGGTATTGTAGTCGATGACCAATTGGTTATTGCTTCAGCAGATGGTGTATTGGATGTTGATACTAAAAATCTAGCAACTACAACATCGGCGTTTCGAATCGCTTCTATGACTAAGAGTTTTACAGCAATGGCAATTATAAAATTAAGAGATGAAGGTAAACTAGCTTTAAACGACCCTGTTAGTAAATACATTCCTGAAATGACTAATCTGGAATATCTTACAAAAGACAGTCCTATTATCGATATTGAAAATCTATTAACTATGACAGCAGGTTTTCCAGAAGATAATCCTTGGGGAGACCGTCAGTTAGACGAAACAAACGAGATGCTTATTGGTATGATAGACGATGGTGTAACCTTCTCTAACACACCATCATTTGAATACGAATACAGTAATACAGGTTATGCGTTGCTTGGTAATATTGTGTCTCGAGTTTCTGGTGAGCCTTACCAAGATTACATCAAGAATAACATACTCCAACCCTTAGGGATGAACAACACCTATTGGGAATGGAATGATGTTCCAAAAGAAGAACTTGCCATTGGCTACCGTTGGGAAGACGAACAATGGAAACTAGAACCTATATTGCATGATGGTTCGTTTGGCTCTATGGGTGGGCTTATCACCACCATTGAAGATTTTAGTAAATATGTAAGTTTTCATCTTTCGGCATGGCCTCCAAGAAATGATGACGATAATGGACCAATTAAACGAAGCTCACTTCGTGAGATGCAAACACCTCAATATCCAAGATTATATCCAAATGCTAGAGATTACAATGGTGATACGTGCGCTTTAATGAATGGCTACGGATTTGGACTTGGTATTGCTACCTATTGCAATGACATAAAACGTGTATCACATGGAGGCGCGCTTCCAGGGTTTGGTAGTAACTATTATTTTTATCCTGAATATGGTGTTGGTGTGATGGCTTTTGGCAACCTAACGTATACAGGGCCTTTGCCAATAAACAAAGTAGAGCAATTATTATTTGATAAAACTGGGTTAGAACCACGAGAGCTTCCTGTATCTGATATTCTTGAGAAGCGAAAAGCGCAAGTCTTAGATTTAGTACAAAATTGGAATGCTAACCTTGAAAAGGAAATTATTGCAGAAAACTTTTATTTAGATAAGTCTAGAGATAAACGAATGTCTCAAGCCAAACAAATTTTTGCAGAAGCTGGAGCGGTTGTTAAAGTAGAAGACCTAACACCTTTAAACCAATTACGAGGTCGCTTTAATGTGCAAACTGAGAATGGTATTATCTCTATGTTTTTTACACTTACACCTGAAAAATCACCAAAAGTACAGCGTTTGGATATGTCATTTAAGGAAACACTATCCGAGTAAACATATTTGACTTTGTAAGAAAAAAAGTCGAACTTCGTTTAACGTCGGATATAAGTCATTAAAACGACGCATATCCGACGTTAAACGAACCTAATATTTAGTTCTGCATTTCCAGCTAAACTACATACCACAAAATCATAAAATAGTGACTAATAGCACCAGCTAATACAAACACGTGCCAAATCACATGGTTGTATGGTATTTTGTTAATGGCGTAAAACACAATGCCTACTGTATAAAACAAACCACCTGCAAATAAGAAAAGTACCCCATTGGTGTCCATTCTTTCAGCTAGAACGCTAAAATCAAAGACGATTAACCAACCCATAACCAAATACAACAGCGTTGAAAACACCTCGAAACGTCCTGTAAAAAAGAGTTTTAGAAATACACCGAAAGCAGCAATTCCCCAAACGGTATAAAACAGAAGCCAACCATTACTATCTGATAATGTTAACAATAATACAGGCGTATAAGTTCCTGCAATTAATAAATAAATGCTTATATGGTCTACAATTCTAAAATAGTGTTTGCGTTTTTCGGTTTTGGCTGCATGATATAATGCAGAAGCACTAAACAACACAATAATGGAAAGACCATATACTAATACACTAAATAAACTCCATGGTGTATCAGCTTGTTTGCTTACTAGTATTATTAAACCAACAATACCTAATACAGCTCCAATGGCATGAGAGAATGTATTGAGCTGTTCCTCTAACTTAGTTTGTACGCTCAATGGTTTTTGGGGTTTTGGCAGTTTTAGGTTTGTCACTTAACCATTTCTGGGTTAATTCAAAGAAGTCCAATCCTAAAGCATCTTTTTGTCTTTCTAAGCGTCCGCTTTGAAAGTTGCGTTGCAAGATATCTTCAATTAAATAATCCTCTTTTACATTCATCGGGTCGAACTCTTTTTTCAAAGATAAGTCGAATAGACTTGCTGTATTATTAAACCAAAAGGCACGCCAACCATTACGTAGTTCTTTAATAAGCTCAAAGGTTGTATGTCCAGTCTGTCGGTGGATTAATTTAATAAGTATTTGTCCTTCGGTTCGTGTGAGTTTTTTTAACTCATCTGAAAATTCACCTTCAATATACCGTTGTATCTTTTTAGCGTACTGTTTTCTATCACGCTTTTTTTCTAATCTATTTAGTCGTGCATTAAGTGTATCTAATCTAGTAGCAGCCAGTTGTGCATAATGATATACTTTTAAGGTTTTACGCTTTAAGATTAAGTAACGTCGTCTATCTTCTTTACTATCAAACTCCAATTTATGGAGTAGCATAACTTCGTCTAAATCTATGGCTAATCTTGGAATAGAATCACCTTTTATTATCAAATATTTTATTTGAGAAGTATCGGTTTCAGTTTCTTCAACCTGACCAAAACAAAACAATGGTAATACAAATAATATGCAAAGAATCTTTTTCATAATTGGGTTAAATTCAAATTGAGGTGCTTTGAATAAAACTTAACAGTGTAAAGTTAATATTTTACACTCTTTTAAACCTTAAATTCTTATTAATATTATTATTTTAGAGCAAAATATTTTAGAATGGCAAAAAAGAAGATACTCAATAAAAAGTCTATGGACTTTCTTGAAAAATACTTAAATAATGCAGCACCTACAGGTTACGAATGGGATGGGCAAAAAATTTGGATGAATTATCTAAAACCTTATGTAGATGAATTTATTACAGATACTTACGGAACAGCTGTTGGTGTTATTAATCCAGAGGCTGATTACAAAGTAGTTATTGAAGGTCATGCTGATGAAATTTCATGGTATGTGAATTATATTGCAGACAACGGATTGATTTATGTGATTAGAAATGGTGGAAGTGACCATCAAATTGCACCAAGTAAAATTGTGAATATCCACACCAAAAAAGGTATTGTAAAAGGTGTTTTTGGTTGGCCTGCAATTCATACACGAAATCGTTCGAAAGAAGAGCCACCAAAACCAGATAACATTACTATTGATATTGGTGCTAAGGACAAAGCAGAAGTTGAGAAAATGGGTGTTCATGTTGGTTGCGTTATTACCTATCCAGATGAATTCCATATACTTAACAAAGACAAGTTTGTTTGTCGTGCTTTAGACAACAGAATGGGT